>NZ_QEZJ01000021.1:0-31945 GCF_003992965.1 Xanthomonas sp. BRIP62409
GCACGGGCGCGGGCGTTGGCGACGGCGGGGTGGGCGTCGGGGACGGAACCGGCTGGTCGGGCGTGGAAGTGTCGCCGACGAAATCCACCTTGGTGCGGCCACCGCTGGCCGAGCCCTGCGGCGGGGTCATGGTGGGCGTGGAGGCCGACAGCAGGATCAGCAGCATCAGCACATGCAGCAGGGCGCTGATCAGCGCGGCGATCCACGGTTCGATGCGCTCGATCAGCGGCTCGGTGCGCGGCAGCCAGTCCTGCGTCTCCAGGCGGACGTGCAGCAGCTGCAGCGCGTCGTCGCGCACGCGGTAGACCAGCACGTAGGGCGTTTGCCTGACCACCCATTCGCGGGTGCCGGCGACGCGGCCGGCGCGGCCGCGCCCGGGCTGCTCGGCCAGGGTGCGGGTGGCGTCCAGCACCCGCCGCGCCATCGCGGCGGCGGAGGTCGGGCTGAGCGCGTGGTAGTGATCCTGGGCGTGTGCGAGTTGCCTGGCGGCCGGGACGGTCCAGTCACGCCGCAACATCAACGCCCCATCTGGCAAACATTGCCGCCACCTGTGCCGGTGCGACAACCGCGCCCCGATCCGCTGCGGCCATGCCCTCCAGCACGGCGGCCTCGAAGCTGGCGGTGTCCACGACGCGAACCACGTCGTCCCATCCTGCCGTCTCGGGCAGCGTGTCGATCAGCGTATGGGCTTCTTGCTTGATGGCGGACATGGCACTGCGGTGGGGAGCTCTGCCGGCAAGTCTACCCGTGCGGCTCTGGTTCGCGTGTGGCAACGGCTGGCGTGCGGTTGAGGCGTTTATTGGCAGTGGCAGGGAAAGCGGTCCTGCGCGAGGGCTTCTGGTCCGTCGCGATGGCCGGACGTGGCGGCGGCGGCCCGGCCAGGCCGCCTGCGCGCGCAGAAAGTGACACTTGGCACCTTGTTCGCTACCGGGGGCGGTTTCATTCTGCGGTGGTCACCTCACCTCGCAAAGGAATCGCCATGCCCGCTACTGCCATCGCACCGCTGACGCCGTATCTGTCGATGGCGGCCATCGCCTTCCTCTACTACCGGCGCATCCGCCGCAGCTTCGGCCGCCAGCGCTGGAAGCCGGTGAGCACGGCGCTGCGCGCCGTGGTGCTGGTGGTTGCCGCGGCGGCGCTGGCATACGCGGTTTATGGCCTGCCGCAGGTCCGGCCAGGGATCGCCGCGGGAGCGCTGGTCGGCATCGGGCTGGGCGCCGCATCGCTGCGCTACACGCATGCCGAATGGGTGGAGGGACGCGGCTGGTATACGCCCAATCCGTGGATCGGCGGTGGCTTGATGCTGGTGCTGCTCGGGCGCCTGGCCTGGCGCTGGGCCGATGGCGCCTTCAGCGCGGGCGCGGCGGCGGCCGGCACGCAGGCCAGCCCGCTGACGCTGGGCATCGCTGCGGCGCTGGTGCTGTATTCGCTGGTGCATCTGGGCGGGCTGTGGTGGCGGCTGCGCCAGCTGCGGCTGCAGGCTGCGCCGATCGCGGTGCCGCCGCCACTGTCGTGAGGGTCGTCGGGCGCCGCCGCTGCTTGCGGCGTCCGCGCTGCATCACACCTGCGAGCGGAACGGAAGGACCAGCTTCTCGCCCAGCTTCTGCCGCAGCGGCCGCTTGCGCCAGCGCTCCAGCGTGTACGGCTCGGCCCGTTGCAGGTCGCGCTCGAACACCTCGGTCATCTGCGCGGCCAGGTCACGGTCGTAGACGTTCAGGCTGGCCTCGTCGTTGAGGCGGAACGAGCGGATGTCGAAGTTGGTCGAGCCCACCGAGACCAGCAGGCCGTCGATGATCAGCAGCTTGGTGTGCAGCATGGTGGGCAGGAATTCGTGGATGGCGATGCCGGCCTGCAGCAGCGGCTCCCAGCTGGCCTTGGAGGCCAGCCGCACCGAGACCGCATCGATATGCTTGCCCGGCAGCAGCACGCGGATGCGTACGCCACGCGCGCGCGCTTCCAGCAGCGAGCGGGTGATCAGCGCATCGGGGACGAAGTAGGCCGCGGCCAGGTCGATGGAGCTGCGCGCCGCGGCGATGGCGATCAGGTACATCAGGTGCATGCTCTCGCTGCCGCCGGCCGGCGAGGCCACGAACAGCTGCGCGTCGCTGTCGCCGGCCGGTGCCAGCTCCGGGTAGTACTCGGCGCCGTTGAGCACGCGGCCGGTGCTCTTGATCCAGTTGTCGTTGAAGGCGGCCTGCACCTGCGCCACCACCGGGCCTTCGATGCGGTAATGCGAGTCGCGCCAGTGCTCCGGGTCCTGCGCATCGCCCATCCACTGGTCGGCCACGCCCACGCCGCCGGTGAAGCCGATGCGGCCGTCGATCACTAGCAGTTTGCGATGGGTGCGGTTATTGACGCGGTGCAGGTTGTACCAGGTCAGCGGGCGGTAGCGATGCACTTCCACCCCGGCGTCGGTCATGTCCTGCACCAGCGACGCATCCATCTTCAGGCTGCCGCCCCAGTCGATGGTGACGCGCACCTTGACCCCGGCGCGCGCGCGCTCGGACAGCGCCTGGCTGAACTCGCGGCCGATCTCGCCGGACCAGTAGATATAGGTTTCGAAGGTGATGGTGCGCTGCGCGCTGCGGATGGCGGCCAGCATCGCCGGGAAGATCTCGCTGCCGTTATGCAGTACCTGGATCTTGTTGCCGGGCAGGATCGCCGGACCCAGCAACACCGACATCTCGCGCTTGAACTGCGGGTCGGACACGTCGTAGCAATGGCTGGGGATGTGCTCGAGCTTTTTCTCGGGCGTGGCGAAGTTGAGCAGCAGCAGCCCCACCACCAGCGTGGTGACGACCGTGGCCACGATGATCCATGTCATGCATCCAACCCCTGTTCCCCTGCCATCGACGGCCCCAAGCGGCCGGCATTCTGGCAAGCCGGGCGGCATGGGGGCCGTGAAGGGTGGGGCGCCAGCCGCGGATCGGCGCTGGTGACGCAGCAGAACGCGCGCGCTGCAGCGTCGCTGCCTTCATCCGGCGGCAGCCGGGCTGTCGGTGGACAACGCAATGTCGCGCTGGTCTTCCAGCGCAGCCAGCCGCGTGGTCAACGCTTCGCGGATCGCGTGGTAGGCCGCCGTGCCCATGACCAGCCGAAACGGCGGGGGGGATGCCTCGGTGCAGGCGATCATGGCCGCGACCATGCGCTGCGGGTCGCCGACGATGACCCAGCTGCCGTCGTCCAGCGCGCGGCTGAGTGTGTCGACCGGTGTGCCGAGGTAGTCGGACGGGATGTCGGTCCTGACCAGCGAGGCGCCGAAGTTGGTGCGTGCCGGGCCGGGTTCGGCCAGGGTGAAGTGGATGCCGAAGCCGGCCACTTCCTGGGCGGCGGCTTCGATGAAGCCTTCGATGCCCCATTTGCTGGCGTGATACAGGCTGAAGCCGGGGTAGGCGATCTGGCCGCCTTCGGACGACACCTGCACCACGTGCCCGCCACCTTGGCGACGCAGGTGCGGCAGCGCGGCCTGGATCAGCGTGATGGAGCCGATGAGGTTGGTGTCGATGAGATCGCGCACCTGCGCGTCGGTGGCGGCCTCAGCGGCACCGAGCGTGCCGTAGCCGGCGTTGCTGACCAGCACGTCGATCCTGCCCAGGGCCTGGAAGGCCCGGGTGACGGTCTCGCGCACCGCTGCGCTGTCGCGCAGATCCAGCTGCAGGACGGTCAATGCGTCGCCGTGCGCGGCCTGCAGATCGGCAAGCGCTCCTGCGCGCCGCACGGTGGCCGCGACGCGATCGCCGCGCGCCAGCAATGTTTCGACCAGGCCGCGGCCGAAGCCGGAGGATGCGCCTGTGATGAGCCAGGTCTGGGACATGGGGGTGGCCTTTGCGTGGAAGGGAATTCCACTCTAGGCGCGGGGAATTGATGGGTCTATGCCATAGAATCCGAATGAGTTGATGTGAAATAGCCACCAATGCCGAAGCCGACCTTCAATGACCTGGCCGCGTTCACCAGCGTCGCGGTGCATCGCAGCTTTCGGCGTGCGGCCGCCGAGCTGGGGCTGGCACCGTCCTCGCTCAGCCATCTGATCAGCGCGCTGGAACGCAATCTCGGCGTGCGCCTGCTGCATCGAACCACGCGCAGCGTGTCGCTGACCGAAGCAGGCGAACGGCTCTACGCCAAGTTGGTGCCCGCATTGCAGGACGTCGAACAGGCGCTGGGCGAACTGGATGCCTTCCGGAGCGGGCCCACCGGCACGGTGCGCATCAATGCCCCCGAAGTGGTGGTGCGGCTGTTGTTGCAGCAGGTGGTGCCGCAGGTGCTGGCGCGTCATCCGGCGCTGTCGGTGGATCTGGTGAGCGAAGGGCGGCTGGTGGACATCGTGGCGGCCGGCTTCGATGCCGGCATTCGTTTGAGCGAGTCGGTGCCGCAGGACATGATTGCAGTGCCCTTTGGTGGGCAGACGCGTTTCATCGCGGTGGCCGCACCTGCGTATCTGCAGCGTGCCGGCTACCCGGACACGCCGGACGATCTGCATCGCCACGCCTGCATCCGGCATCGCATGCCCAGCGGCAGGCTGTACCGCTGGGAGTTCGAGCGGCGCGGCCAGGAGGTGGCGATCGATGTGCCGGGGCGGCTGACGCTGGACCAGCTCCTGATGATGAGCGAAGCCGCCGAGGCCGGCCTTGGCATCGCCTATGTGCCCGAGCACGCGGCGATGGCGCACTGGCACACGGCACGCTGGTGCGCGTGCTGGAGCAGTGGTGTCCGGCGATTCCGGGACTGGTGCTGTATTACCCGGGGCATCGACAGATTCCGCCCGGGCTGCGCGCATTCATCGAGACGCTCAGGCAGGTGTTGCCGTAGCCGTCGATCGGCATCCAGGGCGGTCACGCCCATGATGGGCCGCAGGCGTCGCGGCCGACTCCGAGCGGGCTCAAGCGCGCGCACCGACGCCGGTTGCGGCACCTGTATATGCGCCGAAATGCTTACATGCGTCACACAAGCACGCACCTATACTTCCCGGGTGTCCCACCCACGAGGTTCTGACTGCATGAGCGCACCCCCAACGTCTCCGATCGCCGCCGGTTCTGGCGCAGCCCCCGGTAGCCTTCGCCGTTCGGTGTCCAATACGCTCAAGGGGTCGGCCGGCAATCTGGTCGAGTGGTACGACGTCTACGTCTACTCGGTGTTTGCCACCTATTTCGAATCGCAGTTCTTCTCCAAGGAAGACAAGAACGCCACGATGTTCGTGTGGGCGATCTTTGCGATGACCTTCCTGATGCGCCCGATCGGTGCGTGGTACTTCGGCCGCTTCGCCGACCGCTACGGCCGCCGCCTGGCGTTGACCATCTCGGTGTCGATGATGGCGCTGTGCTCGTTCGTCATCGCAGTGACGCCGACGGTGGCCACGATCGGCATCGCCGCGCCGATCATCCTGTTGCTGGCGCGCCTGCTGCAGGGCTTTGCCACCGGCGGCGAGTACGGCACTAGCGCCACCTACATGTCCGAGGCGGCCATTCCGGGCCGGCGCGGGTTCCTGTCCTCGTTCCATTACGTCACGCTGGTCGGCGGCCACGTGCTGGCGCAGACCACGCTGCTGGTGATGCTGCATTTCTTCGATGCGCCGCAGGTGTCCGAGTGGGGCTGGCGCGTGGCGTTCGGCCTGGGTGGCATCGGTGCGCTGGTGGTGTTCTGGCTGCGCCAGACCATGGACGAGTCGCTGAGCTCCGAATCCATCGCCGATTCGCGCACCGGCAAGGCCAAGGCGTCGGGCTCGATGCGCGAGCTGTTCGTCAACCAGTGGCGCCCGTTGCTGCTGTGCTTCCTGATCACCGCCGGCGGCACCATCGCGTTCTACACCTATTCGGTCACCGGCCCGAAGATGATCCAGACCGCGTTTGCCGGTGGCGACGTGATGGCCGGCACCATCATCAACCTGGTCGCGCTGACGGTGCTGATGCTGATGCAGCCGGTGGGCGGCTGGCTGTCAGACATCGTCGGGCGCAAGAGCCTGCTGGTGTTCTTCGGCATCGGCGGGGTGCTCTACACCTGGTTCCTGGTGATGGAACTGCCCAAGCAGACCGACTGGCTGACCGCGTTCGCGATCCTCACCGTGGGCTTTGTGATCCTGACCGGCTACACCTCGATCAATGCGGTGGTGAAGGCCGAACTGTTCCCCACCCATGTGCGCGCGCTGGGCGTGGGCCTGGGCTATGCGCTGGCCAACTCCGCCTTTGGCGGCACCGCGCCGCTGCTGTACCAGGCCTCGTTGAAGACCGGCCACGTCAGCGAGTTCGTGATCTACGCAACGGCGGTGATCGCGGTGTCGTTGGTGGTGTACATGTTCTTCCTGACCAACAAGGGCAGCAACTGGCTGGATGACGAAGCGGCGATGCATCAGCGCAAGCGCTGATCTGCTTTGCCCTTCTCCCGTCGGGCGTTGAGCGTCCTTCTCCCTGCGGGAGTTGAGCGTCCTTCTCCCTGCGGGAGAAGGTGCCCGAAGGGCGGATGAGGGGACGGGCGACGCCTCGTGTCATTTACCGCGAGTGGCTTCGCCTCGTCCCTTCACCGCACCCCCCGCGCCCCGGCTCGCGCCAGCCGCGCGGGCGCTCCAGGGCACGCGCACCCGTGGCGCGCAGGCAGTGCCTTATCGCGCCGCAGGGAGAGGGGCCAAGGGCGGCGCGGTACCGGTGTTTCTCTGGGTGTGCGGCGCCGTCTGCGCAAACAAGCTGTAACGCAGCCCGATCAACCCCAGCAGCGCCTCATCGCGATGCGCACCCGCCGGCACCTTGCCGACGCGCGCCAGCGAGGCATCCAGCCGCGCACGCAAGGCATCCGGCGCAGGCAGCGGGCGTTTGTGCGCGATCTGTTGCCGGTAGTGCGCGGCAACATCGACCAGGATCGCGTTCACCGCCTCGATGCTCGGCTGCGGCAAACCGTGCCGCGCGCTGCGCAGTTGCAGGATGTTCAAGCCCACGCGCACTTCGTTGAGCATGTCCACCGAGGCCAGGTCGCTGCCTTCCGGCGTCAGGGCCAGCCGTGGTGCGAGCAGGCCAAGCAGATCCAGCATGCGGGCGGCAAAGTGCTGCCGGTCCTGTGCGCCGCGGCCGTCGGCGGCCTCGGCCAGCGTGCGCCAGCCCTGGCGCACCAGCCGGCGCGCGCTCCATTCGGCACCCACCGAGCGGAACAGCCGCGTCAGCACCACCGCAAATCCAATGCCCAGTACCATCGCCACCGCCGCGTTGACGAAGCTCTGGATATTGGCGTTGTAGGTGTTCTGCAGGCTCAACAGCGCGGTGAGGTTCACCACCAGCGGTAGCGCGATCAGCATGGTCTTTGGGCGGTGCAGCAATGCGCCGATCGGCAGGAACACCGCCGCCAGCACCAGGACCAGCATCGGGAAATCGTGGATGGCCGGGAAGATGCCGAACAGATAGATGCCGGCAACCACGCTGGCCACCACCGCCCAGGCCAGGAACGACAGCATGCTCGGCGCCGGGTCGTCCTGCGCGGCGAAGAATGCGGCGGTCACCGCGGCCATCATCGCGCCGTTGCCGCCGCCTTCCCAGCCGATGCCGATCCACAGCACGCAGTAAGCCATCAGCGCGACGCCCGCGCTCAGGGCGGAAAACGCGACCATGCCGAAATCGATATGGCGGCTGCTGCTGGCAGGTACGGGTGTGTCGGATCGTGACCAACCCAGGCGCCGTCGCAATGACGCTTGCATGCGCGAACGCGTGGCGGGTGCGCCCTGCACCGCCGCGGCTTGCCCGGGTGATTGGGCCGTTGCAGGCTGTCGCGCAGCTCCCGGCATGGCCCGCAGTACCGGCATCGCCGCGCCGTGCACCACTGCCTGCTGCAGCGCGCGGCAGTCCTGCCACAGGTCGAGCAGCTCTTCCAGCCGCAACAGCAGGCTCGCCAGCAGCAGATGTTCGATGTCCTGATCCACCACCGGGCGCAGGGCGGCGATGCGTGCGCGCAAGGCGTCCACGTCCGCATCGCTGGGTGCGTCCTCGCCCTGGTCCACCCAGGCCGCGACATCCTCCAGCAGCGTTGCCGTCTCGGGCGGCAACGCGGACCCATCGCGCTGCAATGCATCCAGCCGGTCGGCCACCGACGACAGCACCGGCAGCAGCATCAGCATGCGTGCGCGCAGTTGCTCCAGCGTGGGGGCGGTGCCGGCATGGCGCGGGTCGTCGTGGCGCACGAAGGCGATCAGCGCCTCGAACTGCACCAGATCGGCGGCCAGCCGGTTGCGCGGTGCCTGCGCTGGGCCGCGCTGCAGCACCTGCTGGCACCATTGCGCGGCGTCGCGCATCCAGTTGCCGATGCGCCCGGTCAGCATCGGCTTGACCGAGGCGGGGAACACCAGCGCGGCGAACAGCACCGCCATCACCGTGCCCAGGATGATCTCCTCGCTGCGCGCCACCACGGTGTCGAAGATGCCTTCCGGCGCGGTCACCGCCGGGAAGCCGATGAAGGCGGTGGTGTAGCCGGCCAGCAGAAACGCATAGCCGCGCGGGCCGCGATTAAGCAGCGCCAGGAACAGGCAGGCCGACAGCCACAGCGCCATCGCCGCACTGAGCAGCAACGGCGTTTCCACCAGGTTCGGCAGCATCACCAGGGTCGCCGCGCCGGCCAGCAAGGTGCCGAGCACGCGGTACACGCCCTTGGCGCGGGTGGGGCCGAGCAGCGGCTGGGAGACGATGTAGACCGTGGCCATCGCCCAGTACGGCCGCGACAGATTGCCGGCCAGCCCCACGTACAACGCCGCGATCGAGGCGGCGAAGGTCTTGGCCGAAAACAGCCAGGCCTGGCGGTCGCGCAGCAGCGCGCTCATCGCGCGGCCGTGGCGTCGGTGCGGCCGGCGGTCGCTTCCCAACCGCCGCCCAGCGCCAGGAACAGCTGCAGTTGATCCTGCGAGACCTGCGCCTGCGCATTGGCCAGCGTCATGTCGGCGGTGGCCAGCGTGCGCTCGGCATCCAGGCTGGACAGATACGGCGTGCGCCCACCCTGATACAGGCGCCGGTTCTGCGCCGACGCCAGCTCGGCCTGTTGCTGCGCCTGCTCCAGCAGGTGCAGGCGGTCCAGGTCCTGCGCATAGCGCGACAAGCTGGTCTGCACTTCGCGCAGCGCCTGCAGCACGGTGTGGTCGAACTGCGCCAGCGCCGCGTCGGCGCCGGCCTCGGTGGCGCGCACGCGCGCACGCGCACCGCTGGAGGGCAGCGTCCAGGAGATCAGCGGGCCGAACGACCAGGCATGCGTGGCCGGCTCGCCGACATCGGCCAGCAGGCCGGTGGCACCGATCGAGCCGCCCAGGCGGATCTCCGGATACAGCTCTGCAGTGGCCACGCCGATGCGCGCGGTGGCTGCCGCCAGCCGACGTTCGGCCTGGCGCACATCCGGGCGACGCGCCAGCAGCGCGCGGCCGTTGCCGATCGGAATCGGTTGCTGCAAGGCCGGCGCGTGCGCACAGCTGTCCACGCCGGCCGGCACCTCGCCGGGCGTCTTGCCGAGCAGCGCGGCCAGTTGATACCCGGCGGCCTGGCGGCGCGCGCGCAGCGGCGGCAGCGCCGCTTCCAGCATCGCCACCTGTGCGGTGGCGCGGGCCAGATCGGGGGGGGTGCCACGGCCGGCAGCGATCAGGCGCTGGGTGATGTCGCGGCTGCGCTGCTGCAACTGCAGCGAATGCTCGGCCACGTGCAGCTCGTGGTTGGCGTGGCAGATCTCCACGTAGCTGCCGGCGACCTGCGCGGCCACGTTGACGCGCGCCAGATCGATCGCGGCCTGGGCGACCTGCGTATCGGCCTGCGCGGCCTCGGCGCCGCGTTGCAGCTTGCCGAACAGATCGAACTGATACGACACCCCGAGCTTGCCATCGGCCAGGTTGAACACGGGCAGCTTTTCCTGCTGCAGGAACGCCTCGGCCGAGACCTGCGCGCGGCTGACGCCGGCGTCCACCTCGTAATCGAAACCGCCCGCGTCCAGCGCCTGTTCGTACACCGCGGCGGCGCGGCGCAGGTTGGCGCCGGCCACCTTCAACTCGACGTTGTCGCGCAAGGCCTGTTCGATCAGGCGGTCCAGCATCGGGTCCTGATACAGCGCCCACCAGCGTGCCGGCAGCGGCGCGCCGGCCTGCACCTGGGCGTTGCCGGTGTCGACAAACGCCGCGTTGGCGGCCGGACGCTGGTAGGCCGAATCGTCCGGCACGGCATAGTTCGGGCCGACCGTGCTGCATGCGCTCAGGGCGCTCAGCACTGCAGCCAATCCCACAGGACGCAAGACGCTGCGGTTCATGGCGCGGCCTTGGCCTGCACGCGGGCAGGCGCGCTGGCGGCAGCGTCACGCACGGCGTCCGGCAGGATGCTCACGGTGGCGGTGCGCCCGGCGATCAGCTGCACATGCGCCGGCACCTGGTCCAGCACGATGCGTACCGGGATGCGCTGCGCCAGCCGCACCCAGTCGAACGCCGGGGTGACGTTGGGCAAGGCGCCGGCGCTGCCGCTGCGATAACGGTCCTCGATCCCGGCGGCGATGCTCTGCACATGCCCGTGCAAGGTGGCCGGCTCGCCCATCAGGTGCACGTCCACGCGCTGGCCGGCATGCACGCCCTGCAGGCGGGTCTCCTCGAAATAGCCATCGACGCGGAACGAGCCGGTATCCAGCACCGCCACCACCGGGCGCCCGGCACTGACGTAATCGCCCACGCGCACGGTGCGGTCGCTGATGTGGCCGTCGGCGGGGCTGCGCACCTGGGTGCGGTCCAGATTGAGCTGGGCCAGGTCCACCGCCGCTTGCGCGGTGGCCACCGCCGCCTGCGCCTTTTGCACATTGGAGCGGCGTACCTCGGCATCTTCGGCGGCGACCAGGTCCTGCAGGCTGCGGTCGCGCGCGATCTCGCGGCGCAACTGGCTCAAGGTGGCCTGGCGCTCGGCCAGCGCGGCGCGCGCCTGTTCCAGCGCGATCGCATAGCGTGCGCGGTCCACCACGAACAGCAACTGCCCGCGCGTCACCGCCTGGTTATCGGCCACCGCCACCTGCTCCACCAGCCCGGACACATCCGGCGCCACCTGCACCACATCGGCGCCCACGTGCGCATCGCGCGTCCACGGCGCCTCCATGTAATAACGCCACAGGTGCTGCAGCACCACCGCGGCCACCACCACCATCGCCAGGGTCAGCAGCGCCGGCCCCGCGGTCTTGATCAGCTTTTTCACGATTGCATCCAACGGGTCAGGGAAAACAGGCCACCCAGCAGCGCGATGTACAGCGCCAGGTTTAACAGCGCCGGGTGCCAGATGTGCCGGTAGGCGCCGGCCCGGGCCAGCAGCGCACCGATGGCGCTGTTGAGCAGGTAGGCCAGCGTCATCAACGCCAGCAAGGTGGGAACGAACACACCGTAGAGACTGAATTCGCCGTACATCGGGCACATCCTGGGTAAGGAAAACAACGACGCCCGGCGCCGCGCGCGCCAGGGACATCGGCAAGGCACTACACGCGTCGCAGCACGACGCCTTACAACTGGCTCAGTCGGACCCACTCAGCCGCGCATGCGCCTGCGCGATCTGCTCCCACAGGGTCAGCACCACCTGCACCTGCGCTTCGCTGAGCGTGCCGAACACCTCCGCACGCAGTGCATCCAGGCGGATCTCGATGCGCCCGACCAGCGCCTGGCCTGCATCGGTGAGCCACAGCTGGTTGGCGCGGCGGTCGCTGCTGTCGGCCTGCCGGCGCACCAATGCCTGCGCGCACAGCTTGTCCAGCAGCCGCACCAGGGAGGGGCCTTCCATGCCCAGTTGCTGGGCCAGCGCCACCTGGCGGATACCGCCGCCGGAGCGGCCGATCATCAGCAACGGCCCGGTGCAGGCGCTGGACAGCCCGAAGTCGGCAAATGCCTGGTCGGCCAGCCGCTGCCATTGGCGGGCGGCGACCAGCAGGCCGGAGCTGAGCTGGGCACGGGAGGAGAGAACGCTGTTCGTCATAATAGATAGGATGCTATCAATTCAACAATGAATCAATAGTCACTGAACCTGCGCAAGCCGGCGCAACCGCCACTGGGGCGGCCGGCCCGTCCTCGGGTACCATGCTCGCCCCCTTTGGGTGCACCTGCGCATGAGCCAGTCCGACCAGCCCGATTCCCCCGTCACCCAGGCCCAGGCCGAAGATGCCGTGCGCACCCTGCTGCGCTGGGCCGGCGAAGACCCGGCCCGCGAAGGCCTGCTGGATACCCCGCGCCGGGTTGCCGAGGCCTATGGCGACTGGTTCAGCGGCTACCGCGAGGAACCGCGCGAATACCTGGAACGCACCTTCGAGGAAGTGGCCGGCTACGACGAGCTGATCGTGCTGCGCGACATCTCCTACGAAAGCCATTGCGAGCACCACATGGCGCCGATCATCGGCAAGGTGCACGTGGGCTATCTGCCGCGAGGCAAGGTGGTCGGCATCAGCAAGCTGGCGCGCGTGGTGGAAAGCTATGCGCGGCGCTTCCAGGTGCAGGAAAAGATGACCGCGCAGATCGCCCAGTGCATCCAGGACGTGCTGCTGCCGCGCGGCGTCGGCGTGGTGGTGGAAGGCGCGCACGAATGCATGACCACCCGCGGCATCCACAAGCGCGGCGTCAGCATGGTGACCTCCAAGATGCTGGGCAGCTTCCGCGAGGACGCGCGCACCCGCGCCGAATTCCTGCAGTTCATCGAAGTGGGCGGCAAGCGTTGAGGCAGCCGTTGCCGTCGCCATGAAGCACCAGGCACGCATCGCCGGCTATCGCCAATTGCGCGAGCAGCCGGTGTGGAAACTGCTGGCCGCCGACCACGCGCCGGAGCTGATCGGCCTGCTGCAGACGGTGTTGCTGGACGGCGAACGCCGCCTGCCCGCGGGCGTGCTGCACGAGCGCCTGCAGCGCCAGCTCGACGTGCTGCGCGCCGACGAACTCTCGCGCGAGTTGCCGCGCACCGCGCAGGCCTATCTGGCGCATTGGCTGGCACAGGGCTGGCTGGAACGTCGCCTGCCCGAAGGTGCAGCCGAAGAAGAATACGAGCTGTCGCGCGCGGCCACCCAGGCCATCCGCTTCATCGTCGGCCTGCGCGAGAGCAGCAGCAGCGCCACCGAAAGCCGCCTGTCGCTGGTGATCCAGCAGCTGGTGCAGCTGGCTGGGCAGACCGAAGCCGATCCGGAGCTGCGCCTGGCCGCCCTGCGCGACGAACGTGCGCGCATCGATGCCGAGATCGAACGCGTGGCGTCGGGCCGCGTGGCCGCACTCGACGGCAAGCGCGCGCTGGAGCGCGCCCGCGACCTGATCCATCTGTCCGACGAGCTGGCCGAGGATTTCCATCGCGTCCGCGACGATTTCGAACAGCTCAACCGCCAGTTCCGCGAGCGCATCATCGACGACGAAGGCGCGCGCGGCGATGTGCTGGAGCAGCTGTTCAACGGCGTGGACGTGATCGCCGAGAGCGAGGCCGGGCGCACCTTCGAGGCGTTCTGGAGCCTGCTCAACGACACCCAGCAAAGCAGCCAGCTCGATCAGGCGCTGGATGCGCTGCTGGCACGCGGCTTCGCCCGCAAGCTGGACCGGCGCGAGCGCGCCTTCCTGCGCGGCTTGACCGGCACGCTGCTGGAGCGCGGCGGCGAGGTGCACACGGTGATGCAGCACTTCGCGCGCAGCCTGCGCGGTTTCGTGCAGAGCCGCGGCTATCTGGAACAGCGCCGGCTCAATCAATTGCTCAGGCAGGCGCAGGGCGAAGCCCTGCAGCTGCGCGACAGCCTGCACGCCACCGCCGCCACCGGCTACACGCAGGCGTTGAGCGCTGCCCGCCTGCGGTCGCTGTCGCAATGGCGCCTGCACGACCCGCGCCTGACCCAGGTCGATGGCCGCGTGCAGGCCGCCGATGCGGCGGACATCTCGCTCGACAGCGTGGGCGATCTGGTCGCGCAATCGGAGATCGACGTGCGCAGCCTGCGCCGCGACCTGCACGAGCTGCTCGGTCAACGCCCGCGCCTGACCATCGGCGATGCGCTGCAGCAGCGCCCGGCCGTGCAGGGCCTGGGCAGCGTGATCGGCTACCTGTCGCTGGGCACCCGCCACGGCGTGGTGATCGACGGACAGATGGAAACGGTGCAATGGGAAGGCGGCGACGGCGCGCTGCGGCGCGCACGCATTCCGCTGGTGTGGTTCACCCGGGAGAAACGCAATGAACTGGTCTGAGGACACCCGCCTGGATGCGGACGAGGACACGGGCGCGTCGGCCGATGCCGGCCGCACGCCGCTGACGGAGCCATCGCCTGCACAGCCGCGCGGCGAGCTGTTCCTGGGCGACACCGGCACGCTGCCGTTCGACGCGCGGCGCGCGCTGTGCCAGCTGCTGGCCGGCCCCAGCATCGACGCGCAACGCCACGGTGCGCTGTGGCCTGCGCTGTTGCGCAACGAAGCGCCGATCCGCCAGGTGTTGTGCGAGCTGTTCCTGGAACTGGTGCTGGACCGCGAGGGCGGGGTGGCCTTCACGCGCCAGGCCGATACCGCCGAGCTGGAATCGCCGACCCTGCTGCGCAGCGCGCCGCTGACCTTTATCGAGTCGGTGCTGCTGCTGTTCCTGCGCCAGCAACTGGCCGAGGCCGATACGCGCGGCGAGCGTGCAGTGGTGGACGAGGCACAGCTGGTGGAGGCCTTGTCGGTCTACGAGAAGAATGTGTCCACCGACCGCGCGGGATTCGCGCGACGGGTGATGACGGCGATCGGCAAGATGCGCGACAACCAGTTGCTGTCGCGCCTGCGCGGCAGCGAGGAGCGCTACGAGGTTTCGCCGGTGCTGAAGCTGTTGTTCTCGGCCGAGGACGTGCAGGCCCTGGTGGTGGCGTATCGGGAGTTGCGAGAGGGGGAGGTTGCGTTGGAGTGATGGCGTCTGCACCCCGCACGGCCATCCCTTCTCCCACCGGGAGAAGGTGCCCGAAGGGCGGATGAGGGGACGGCCGATCGCGATGCCTGGATGTGACCTCTGGAGTGTGTGTGTAGCCGTGCGTCATGCATTGCGCGATGAAAGTCAGCTCTCACGCCCCGTCAAGCGCAAGTGACTTTCTTCATGGGCGGCACGGAGCCATCAGCTTCCCGCGCATCGGTCAGCACCCGCTCTCGTCACGCATCCGTGTCCATCCAGATCATTGCGCCGCGTAGGAGCGGCCCGGGCCGCGAGGGACGTACCCGATCACCGTCAGCCACCGCAGTCCATGCTTGTCCAGCAACACCCCGCTTCAAACATGCGTGATGTGATTCGTCCTCAGCGTTACCCGTCATCCCGTTTTGGTGAGTGAGCCATGAATTCCCAGTCCAACCTGTCGCCGGCGCAGCCGGGCGCGTCCCTGTTCACTGATTCGCTTGCCGAGCAGCGCGCGCAGCAGTTCCGCATGCGGCGGTTGCAGGTGCACAACTGGGGCACGTTCAATGGCCTGACCGAGGTGCCGATCGCCGAGAAGGGCTTCCTGTTCGTCGGGCGCTCCGGCTCGGGCAAGTCGACCCTGCTGGATGCGATGTCGGCACTGCTGACCCCGCCCAGCATCGTCGACTTCAACGCTGCCGCACGCGAGGCCGAGCGCAGTGGGCGCGATCGCAGCCTGGTGTCGTATGTGCGTGGTGCCTGGGCCGATCAGCAGGACAGCGCCTCGGGCGAAATCGCCACCCAATACCTGCGCAAGGGCGCCACCTGGTCTGCGCTGGTGCTGGAGTACCGCAACGCGCATGGCGAGACGGTCAGCCTGATTCGCCTGTTCTGGATCGCCGGCAGCGGCAATGCCGCGGCCGATGTGCGCCGTCATTACATGGTGGCGCCGCGCAGCTTCGATGTGGCCAGCGAGCTGGATGGCTTCGACCTGGATCTGCGCAAGCTCAAGGCGCGTCTGGGCGAGGAGGTTGCGCATTTCGACGGCTTCGCCGGCTACGCGGAGCGTTTCCGGCATGTGCTGGGCATCGGCAACGAGATGGCGTTGCGGTTGCTGCACAAGACCCAGTCGGCCAAGAACCTGGGCGATCTCAACGTGTTCCTGCGCGGCTTCATGCTGGACGAGCCGCGCACGTTCGAGGCCGCCGACCGGCTGGTGGAAGACTTCGCCGAACTCGATGGCGCCCATCATGCGGTGGTCACCGCACGGCGCCAGGTGGAAACGCTGAGCCCGGCACGCGAACACCATGCGGCACTGATGGCCTTGCGCCACAGCGTCGGTGAGCTGCGCGAGCTGCAGCTGGGTGTGGACAGCTATCGCGAACAGCAGCGTCTGGCCTTGCTGGAGACGCGCCTGCAGGAGCTCGACAGCCAGGACCGCGGATTGGCCGGCGAGGAAGGCCAGCGGCGCGAATCGCTGGACAATCACGAACAGAAGCTGGCCGGGCTGGAACGCGAACAACGCGCCGCCGGTGGCGAGCAGATCGAGGAACTGGAGCGCGAGCGCGCACGGGTCGAACGCGAGCGCGACGAGCGTCTGCGGCGGCGCGCGCAGATCGAGCAGGCCTGCCGCCAGCTCGGCACGGCCCTGGCCGCAGGCGCCAGCGGCTTTGCCGCCCAGGTAGAGCATGCCCAGACCGTGCTCGAGAACGGCAAGCACGACGCCAGCGCGCTGGATGAGGCGATTGCCGAGCGCATGGGTGCGCGCCGCGACGACGAGCGACGCTTTGCCGAGATCCGCGCCGAACTGGAGGCGTTGAAGCGCGCACCGTCGAGCATGCCGGCGCCGATGCAGTCCTTGCGTGCGCGCCTGTGCGAGGACACCGGTATTGCCGAAGCCGCGCTGCCGTTCGTTGGCGAACTGGTGCAGGTGCGCGAGGATCAATCAGCCTGGCGCGGTGCGATCGAGCGCGTGCTGAGCGGTTTCGCGCAGTCGCTGCTGGTGGATGACCGGCATTACGCGCAGGTCAGCGAGTGGGTCAACCGCACCCACATCGGCACGCGGTTGGTGTACTTCCGGGTGCGTCGCAACGATGCGCTGCATGCGCGCGCGCCGGATGCACGTGCATTGCCTGGCAAGCTGCAGCTGCGCGAGCATGCCTTTACCGAGTGGCTGCGCAACGAGCTGATGCGCCGCTTCGACTACGAATGCGTCGACAACGCCGCCGCGTTGCGCAATGCCGACCGCGCCATCACCCGCGAAGGGCAGGTCAAGCATCCGGGCGATCGCTATGAGAAGGACGACCGCCACGCGGTCAACGACCGCAAGCGCTGGTTGCTGGGTCACGACAACCGCGACAAGCTCAAGGTGTTCGAGCGCGAAGCGCAGACGCTGGCCCAGCGCATCGCCGGTTGCGATGCCGACGTGGCCGCGCTGCGCAAGCAACGCGAACAGGACCAGGAACGGCAGCTGGCCGCGCACACGCTGGTGGAGCGCGACTGGGACGAGATCGATGTCGGCCCCAAGCTGCAGCGCCTGAGCGATATCGACGAACAGCTGCAGCAGCTGCGCGAAGGCAACAGCGGCCTGCGCGCACTTGGCCAGGCGATCGAGACCGCACGCACCCTGCGCGACCAGGCCAAGCGCACCTACGAGGACGTGCGGCTGGAGCGCGCACAGCTGGCGCGCGAGCGGGTCCGGCTCGAACAGCAGCACGCCGCCTGCGCCAGCCGTGCGGGCACCGCCGCGCTCACGCCCACCCAGCTGCAGGGCCTGCGCGAACGCCTGGCGGCGCTGGCCCCGCTGTCGCTGGACAACCTGGAAGCGCATTTCCGCGTGGTCGAGCGTGGCCTGGCCGAGCAACTGGCCGAGAGCCAGGGCCGCGACAGCCGGCTCAGCGCGCAGCTGCTCGATTGCTTCCGCAAGTACTGCCAGCAGTGGCCGGAAGACAGCGGCGATTTCACCGTGAGCCTGGCCAGTGCCGACGATTTCCTCGCGCGGCTGGACCGGCTGGAAAGCGATGGCCTGCCGCGCCACGAGCACCGCTTCTTCGACCTGCTGCAGACCCAGAGCAAGAACAATCTGCTCGCCCTGCAGCGCCACACCGCCGAGGCCCACAAGGGCATCAAGCAGCGCATGGACGAGGTCAACGCCAGCCTGGAGCAGGTGCCGTTCAATCGCGGCACGCTGCTGACCATCGAGGTCAGCGACCGTCGCCTGAGCGAAGTGCAGGACTTCCAGCAACAGCTGCGTGCGGTGCTGTCGCATCAACAGACCGAAGACCGCGCACTGGCCGAAGCGCAGTTTTCCACCTTGCGCGCGTTGGTGGCACGCCTGGGCGCGCAGGAACCGGACGCACGCCGCTGGCGCGAGCAGGTGCTGGACGTGCGCCTGCATGTGGAATTCATCGGTGTCGAACTGGACGCACAGACCCGCGCGCAGGTGGAGATCTACCGCAGCGGCGCCGGCAAGTCCGGCGGTCAACGCCAGAAGCTGGCAACCACCTGCCTGGCCGCTGCGTTGCGCTACCAGCTCGGCGGCGAAGACGGCGAACTGCCGCGCTATTGCGCGGTGGTGCTGGACGAGGCCTTCGACAAGGCCGACAACGAATTCACTGCGCTGGCAATGAACATCTTCGAGAACTTCGGTTTCCAGATGGTGGTGGCCACGCCGCTGAAGTCAGTGATGACGCTGGAGCCCTTCATCGGCGGTGCCTGCTTCGTGGAGATCAGCGGCCGGCACAACTCCGGCGTGCTGTTGATCGAATACGACGCGCAGGCGCAGCGACTCCAGTTGCCCGAGCGCTCGCGTGGGGACGAGGCTGGTGCAGCGGTGACGGAGCAGGCGGTGGGCACCGCGCAGCCCGAGGATGCAGCGCGTTCGACGCAGAGCCAGGCGCAGGTGGACGGCTCCGGTGCGGATTCTGGCGATGAGGGTGTGCCACTTCAGGAAGCCCCTGCCCAGGACGACCTGGCCGCCAAGGCGAGCAAACGCGCCAGCAAGGTCACGCCGGCATCCGCGCCGGCGGTGCAAGCCGCGCCGACGTCTTCGAAAACTGTGGCGTCCAGCGAACGTGCGGGATCACCCCGGTCGGCATCTGCAAAGACCGCAGCGGCCAGGGCCGCCTCAGCCAAACCTGCATCAGCCAAACCTGCCTCAGCCCGGCGTGCCTCGCCTGCCGCGAGCACGCCGCGCAAGCCGGCAACCCCGACCAAAGCCGCCAAGACGCCGGCAACCACCAGGGCGGCCTCCCGGCGCACGAGCGCGTCGGTCCAGCCGACCACCAAGCCTGGGAAAACCGCGACGCCCACGGCAGCGCCGAAGACGCCTGCTTCCAGGCCTGCGGTAGCGAGCAAACGCGCCAGCACGGGGCTCCGTGGTGCAACCAAGGCAACCGCGGCGCGCGGCGCCGCCAGGCCCGCGCCAGCCAAAACGGCAGTGGCCAAGGCGCGCCCTGCGCCAACGCGCGGGTCTGCGGGCAAGCCGCGCGGAAAACGCTAAGCGCGCTGCTCGGGAAGCCTGCCTCACCGCGCTGCGGTCGCAGGCGTCGCGGGGCAGGCGCATCGCAACGCGTCACACGCAGATAAGAATCGTTATCATTAGCGGCCCGGATGTGCTCGCCAGTGTGCGCATCGCCCTGCTGAAGATCCCGATGACCCCACTGCCGCGCCTCGCCACCTGTTGTTCGTGTCCCTGTTTGCTGCATTGCCGGCCTCCGCCCAGGAGGCCAGCCTGCTCGATGCCATCGTGGTCAGCGAAAAGCGTGCCCTGTACCGGCCGGAAAAAGCCGCCGGCGCTACCCGCACGCAGACGCCGGTGGAGCGCATTCCGCAGGCGATCCAGGTGGTGCCGCGTTCGGTCATCGACGAACAGCAGCTCACCCGGCTGGTGGATGTGGTGGCCAATGTCTCCAACGTGCAGCCCGGCGGCACCCAGGGCAATCGCTCGGAAACCTTCGTCATCCGCGGTTTCGAGGCGTCTTCGTATGCGGTCGACGGCATCCTGCTCAACCCGGCGCAGAACTTCACCGAGACCGTGCGCGATCTGGCCAATGTCGCCCAGGTGGAAGTGCTCAAGGGCCCGGCGGCGGTGCTGTACGGGCGCGGCGAACCCGGCGGGGTGATCAATCTGGTCACGCTGCGCCCGGACGCGGTGTTTGGCGGCAATGCATCGGTGCAGGTGGCCGAACACGGCCTGCGCCGCGTGCAGTCCAGCGTCACCGGCCCGCTGGGCCCGACCGTGTCGGCACGGCTCAGCGCCGCCGCGCAGGAGACCGGCAGCTTCCAGGACGCGCAGGCCGATGGCGATCGCGTGTTCGTCTCGCCCTCGTTGGCGTGGCGGCCGTCCGCGCAGCTGCGGGCCGACCTGGATCTGGAATACACCCGCCAGACCAGCCCGGGCGATCGCGGCCTGGTCGCCATCGACGGGGTGGTGCGTGGCCCGGCGCAGCGCAGCTTCGGCGAGTCGCCCTCGTTGGCGTGGCGGCCGTCCGCGCAGCTGCGGGCCGACCTGGATCTGGAATACACCCGCCAGACCAGCCCGGGCGATCGCGGCCTGGTCGCCATCGACGGGGTGGTGCGTGGGCCGGCGCAGCGCAGCTTCGGCGAGCCGTGGTCGCGCAATCACGGCAGCGCGACCACGGCACGCGGCCGCATCGAGTACGACGCCACCGACTGGCTGACGCTGCGCCAGATCCTCAATCACCAGGACGGCGACAGCGGCCGCGACGTGGCCGACTTCACCGGCTTCAGCGCCGACCGCGCCTTCCTGCAGCGCCGCGCCGTGCGCCAGGACCAGCAGGTGCGCGCAACGACCTCGCAGACCGAAGCGCTGGCGCGTTTTGCCACCGGCCCGCTGCGCCATCAGGTGCTGGCCGGTGCCGAGTACGTCGATGCGCATCGCCACACCGACGAAGCGCGCGCGCCGCTGGCCCGCATCAGCGTGCGCACTCCGGTGCAGGGCGCCTTGCCGGGCACCTATGTGCCGGCCCGCGACATCGACGTCGATGCGCGCTATGCCGCGCTGTACCTGCAGGACCAGATCAGCATCGGCGAGCGTTGGGACGTGCTGGCCGGCGTGCGCTGGGACGATGTGCAGCAGACCACCATCGACAACGGCGCGCGCACCCGCGAGGACGGCCGACGCGCCTCGCCGCGCATCGGGGTGGTGTGGAAGGCGGCGCCGCAGTTGTCGCTGTACGCCAACACCTCCACCTCGTTTCGCCCGCGCAGCGCCACGCTGTTTTCCGGCGGCAGCGCGCCACCGGAGACCGGCCGCCAGTACGAGGTCGGCCTGAAGGGCGCGCTGTTGGACAACCGGGTGCTTGCCACCGCCGCCGCGTTCCAGATCACCAAGGACAACGTCGCCAGCAACGATCCGGACAACAGCGGCTTCGTGCTGGTCACCGGCCAGCAACGCGTGCGCGGGCTGGAGCTGGACATCACCGGCGAGCTCACCCAGAACTGGCGCCTGATCCTGGGCGCCGGTTATCTGGACGCGCAGGTCACCCGCGACACCGTCATCCCGGTCGGCAACCGCCTGCGCGGCGTGCCGCGCGTCAGTGCCAGCCTATGGAGCACCTACCACGTCGCCAGCGGGCCGCTGTATGGCCTGACCCTGGGCGCCGGCGCGGTGCATGTGGGCGAGCGCGAAGGCAATCTCGCCAACAGTTACCGCATTGCCGGCTACACGCGCTTCGATGCGTCGGCGGCGTACCGCTTTGGCGGCCGTTACCAACTGGCGCTGATGCTGCGCAATGTCGCCAACCGGTTCTACATCGAGCAGCCGGTGACGCAGACCACCAACTATCCAGGCGCGCCGCGCACCTTGTCGGCGACGCTGAGCGTGGATTTCTAAACGCCGTGCAGCAGATCCCAGCCCATCTTGCCGATCAGCACGATCACCAGCACCAGGAACAAGGTGCGGATCAGCGGCGTGCCACCGCGTAGTGCCATCCGTGTGCCGGCGACCGCACCGGCCACGTTGGCCACCGCCATCGGAATGCCGGTCGCCAGCATCACCTGGCCGCTGGGCAGGAAGAACGACAGTGCCGCCAGGTTGGTGGCCAGGTTCACCACCTTGGCCGCGGCCGAGGCGCGCAGAAAGTCCAGCCCGAAAAAGCGGATGAACAGGAAGATCAGGAAACTGCCGGTGCCGGGGCCGAAGAACCCGTCGTAGAACCCGATCGCCGCGCCCATCACCAATGCAGTTGCCAGTTCGCGCCGGCCGATCTGGCGTGGGCGATGCAGCGCACCGAAGTCCTTCTTGATCAGCGTGTAGATCAGCATCGCGATCAGCAGCGCCAGGATCAGCGGCCGCACTGCCTGCCTGGGCATCAGGCTGACTGCGGTCGCGCCGAGAAACGAGAACGTAAACGCCGCCACCGTGGCGTACAGCACCGGCCGCCACGGAAAGCGCACGTTGCGCGCATAGCGCCAGGCCGATGCAGCGGTGCCGAACATCGCACTGAACTTGTTGGTGCCCAGAATCAGCGACGGCGCCTGCTGCGGCAGGGTCGCAAACAGTCCCGGCAGCTGGATCAAGCCACCGCCGCCGACCGCCGCATCCACCAGCCCGGCGACGAAGGCGATGCACAGCAGCCACGGCAACTCGGTGGGAATCAGGTCCAGCAAGGCGGCGCTCCGCACGACGGGGGCGACAGCATAAACGCGCAGAAACCCCGTTCCCCACTTCTCACTTCCCTACTTCCCTACTTCCACTTCCCACTTCCCACTTCCCACTTCCCACTTCCCGCACAATCGCCCGATGCCGACCTCCACACCCACCGATCCCTGTCCCTGCGGCCGCGCCGCCACCTACGCGCAGTGCTGCGGCCAGTACCACGCCGGTGCCGCCGCGCCCGATGCCGAGACCCTGATGCGTGCGCGCTACAGCGCCTACGTCCGCCGTGATGTGGCGTACCTGCTCGCCAGCTGGCATCCGTCCACGCGCCCACCCGCGTTGTCGCTGGACGAGGGCGGCCGCACCACCTGGCTCGGCCTGACCGTGCAACGCGCCATCGTCACCGGCACGGACACGGCCGAGGTGGCGTTTCTGGCCCGCTACCGTATCGGCGGCGGCAGTGCGGTGCGCATGACCGAACACAGCCGCTTCGTGCGCGAAGACGGCAAGTGGTATTACCTCGACGCGCGCTGAGCGGGCGCAGGCCTGGATGCGTCTTGCGCCCTGGCCGCAGGCCGTGAAGCCGTTCAGCCCGACGAACGGCACGGACCGGCACGCTTTGTCGACGCCACGTTCGCAGCCGATCCCGGAAGCTTGCCGCCTCGGCGGAGCGCGCCGCGGGGCAGACACGATCATGGCAACCTTCAATCTCTGGCAGTGGGTGCTTGCGGCCATCGTGGTGTTTGCGATCGTGCTGCCGGCCTGCCTGGCCACTGCACTGATCTGGTTCGGTCCCCGCCACGACGCCCCGCGCAGGGCCCGTGCCCGCCGTGTGTCCGACGCCAGCCCCTCCAGCCCGGCCTTGTCGCTGCTGACCGGCATCACCGGCGACGGCAGCTAGGCGCGGCGATCGACGCCGCTGGGCTGGCGCAGCGCATCCACCAGGCGCGCCGGTTCGGCATCTCGCCTCGGCACGCGACATCGCTCGCTGGAAGGTCATCACCTCATCCGGTCATTCCAGCGGCTTGGTGGCGCGCCTCGGCCTGGAAAGCATGCGCCGCACCCTCACCCCGGCACGTTGCCACCAGCGAGCGCAGCGCACGCTGACGCGGCGACATCGCGACAATTGCCACCTGCACGCCTGCAACCAGCCAGGTTGGCTATCCTCGTCGGCTCGACTTGCCGCAGGAGCGCTCCACCGCATGACCTCCGTCCACACGCCGGCCATCGCGCCGTGATGCCGTCCCGGCGCCTCCTGCCCGCGCTGTTGGCGCTGCTGCCGCTGATCGCCTGCGCCGATCCGGCGTTTGACCGCTGCCTGGCCGGCCTGCAGGCCCAGGCCGCCGCCAAGGGCGTACAGGCCGCCGATTTCCAGCGTTTCACCGCCGGCCTGGCGCCCGATCCCAGCGTGTTGCCGCTGCTCGATGCCCAGCCCGAATTCACCACCCCGATCTGGGACTACCTCGCCAGCCTGGTCGACAGCCAGCGCGTGGCCGACGGCCGGGCGATGCTGGTCACCCATCGCGACCTGCTCACGCGTCTGTCCGAACAGACCGGCGTCGATCCGGCCACCATCGTGGCGGTCTGGGGCGTGGAGAGCGACTACGGCCGCGTCACCGGCAAGCGCCCGCTGCTGGTCTCGCTGGCCACGCTGTCGTGCGCCGGCCGCCGCCAGCCGTTTTTCCGTGGCGAATTTCTCGCCTTGCTCGGCCTGCTGCAGCAAGGCGACCTGTCGCCGGATGGCTTGACCGGCTCCTGGGCCGGTGCCTTCGGGCAGACCCAGTTCATGCCCTCGACCTATGCCCGCATCGCGGTGGATGGCGACGGCGACGGCCGCCGCGACCTGGTCGTCAGCATTCCCGACGCGCTGGCCTCCACCGCCAACTACCTGGTCAAGGCCGGCTGGGAGCGCGCCCGTCCCTGGGGCATGGAAGTGCGCCTGCCGGCCGGCTTCGACGCCAGCAAGGCCGGCCGCACCCGGCGCCAGCCGCTGCAGGCCTGGCAGAACGCAGGGCTGCTCGGCAGCGACGGCAAGGCCCTGGCGCCGAGCGGCCTGCCCGCCGATGCCCCGGCCGCCCTGTTGCTGCCGGCCGGCGCCACCGGCCCGGCGTTCCTGGTGTTCCGCAACTACGACGCGATCTATGCCTACAACGCCGCCGAAAGCTATGCGCTGTCGATCGCCTTGCTCGCCGATCGCCTGCGCGGCGGCCCCGGCCTGGTCGCCGCCTGGCCCACCGACGACCCCGGCCTGGGCCGCCCCGAACGGCGCGAACTGCAGCAATTGCTGCTGGCCCGCGGCCACCTGATCGGCGAGGCCGACGGCATGATCGGCACCGCCAGCCGGCGCGCCATCCAGGTCGAACAGGCCCGCCTGGGCCTGCAGCCGGCCGACGGCCGCCCCGGCCAACGCATCCTCACCGCCCTGCGCGCCGTCCCGCCGGCGACCGGCGCGGCTGCTGTCCGCGCCACCGCGTTCACGCTGCCGGCCGCGTACCCCGCATTTGCCCAATCCCCCATCGTCCAGAAGGCACCTCCCATGTCCGACCTCACCGGCCTGCGCACAGGCGATTTCCACGGTTTCCCCTCGCTGTTGATCGACACCCCGTTCTCCACCGCGGCCATCAGCCTGTTCGGCGGCCAGCTGCTGTCGTTCGTGCCCAAGGGCGGGCAGGACGTGATGTGGCTGTCGCCCACCGCCAAGCAGCCGCCCACCCCGATCCGCGGCGGCGCCCCGGTGTGCTGGCCATACTTCGGCCGCCAGGACCAGACCGGCGAGGTCCCCGCGCACGGCTTCGTGCGCACCGTGCCCTGGCAGCTCACCGAGAGCCGGCGCGAGGACGACGGCACGCTGGTGCTCACGCTGACCCCGCCCAGTTTCGATGACCTGGCGCTGCGCTTGCGCATGACCCTGCGCATCGGCCGCACCCTCGAACAACGCCTGATCACTGAAAACACCAGCCCGGCCCCGGTGCGCTTCACCCAGGCACTGCACAACTATTTCCGCGTCGGCGACGCGCTCACCGTCAGCGTGCAGGGCCTGGACGGGCTGGACTACCTGGACAAGTACGAGAACTACGCCACCGTCCACCGCCAGCAAGGCGACTGGAGCCTGCGCGATCCGCGCGACCCCGGCCGCAGCGACCGCATCTACACCAACGCCGGCGGGCGCTACACCCTGACCGACCCGGTGCTCGGCCGCCGCATCGTCATCGCCACCCAGGGCAGCCGCTCGCTGGTGGCCTGGAACCCGGGCGAAGAGGCCGGCAAAAAGATGGCCGACGTGGGCGATGGCTGGCGCGACTACGTCTGCCTGGAAGCGGCCAATGCCGGCCCGGACGTGATCGAACTCGCCCCCGGCGCCAGCCACACGCTGAGCCAGACCATCAGCGTCGAGTAACCGATCACCGGCACCATGCCATTCCTTCTCCCGCTCGCGGGAGAAGATGCCGGCCCTGGAAGCGGCCAATGCCGGCCCGGACGTGATCGAACTCGCCCCCGGCGCCATCCGCACGCTGAGCCAGACCATCAGCGTCGAGTAACCGATCACCGGCGCCATGCCATTCCTTCTCCCGCTCGCGGGAGAAGGTGCCGGCCCTGGCAGCAGCCAATGCCGGCCCGGACGTGATCGAACTCGCCCCGGCGCCAGCCACACGCTGAGCCAGACCATCAGCGTCGAATAACCGATCACCGGCACCATGCCATTCCTTCTCCCGCTCGCGGGAGAAGGTGCCCGAAGGGCGGATGAGGGCCGGCGGCCATCCAGGCACTCAGCACCAGCTGCCAGGCGGCGCTTGGGTCCGCATTCCATCAGTGCCCCCGGCAACCGATCTCCATCCGCAACTACACTTCCCGCCTCGCTACCTGCGCTGCGCGATGTCTCCCTCCGCCGATTCCGCTCCCGCCACGGGCCGGCGCCGCGCCGCGCTGATTTTCATCTTCATCACCGTGCTGATCGACGTGCTGTCCTTCGGCGTGATCATTCCGGTGCTGCCGGATCTGGTGCGCCAGTTCACCGGGGGCGACTACGCCGTCGCGGCCGGCTGGATCGGCTGGTTCGGTTTCCTGTTCGCCGCCATCCAGTTCGTCTGCTCGCCGCTGCAGGGCACCCTGTCCGACCGCTACGGCCGCCGCCCGGTGATCCTGCTCTCGTGCCTGGGGCTGGGCCTGGATTTCATCCTGATGGCGGTCGCCCATTCCCTGCCGATGCTGCTGCTGGCGCGGGTGATCTCCGGGGTGTGCTCGGCCAGCTTCTCCACCGCCAATGCCTACATTGCCGACGTCACCCCGGCCGACAAACGGGCCGGCGCGTTCGGCATGCTTGGCGCGGCCTTCGGTATCGGGTTTGTCGCCGGTCCGTTGATCGGTGGCTGGCTGGGCAGCATCGGCCTGCGCTGGCCGTTCTGGTTTGCCGCCGGGCTGGCGCTGTTGAACGTGCTGTATGGCTGGTTCGTACTACCCGAATCGTTGCCTGCCGAACGCCGCACGCCACGCCTGGACTGGTCCCATGCCAACCCGCTGGGCGCGCTCAAGTTGCTGCGCCGTTATCCGCAGGTACTCGGCCTGGCCTCGGTGGTGTTCCTGGCCAACCTGGCGCACTACGTCTACCCCAGCATCTTCGTGCTGTTCGCCGGTTACCAGTATCACTGGGGCCCGCGCGAGGTGAGCTGGGTGCTGGCCGGCGTCGGCGTGTGCAGCATCATCGTCAATGCGCTGCTGGTCGGCCGGCTGGTGCGTTGGCTGGGCGAACGCCGTGCGCTGCTGCTGGGCCTGGGCTGCGGGGTGGTCGGTTTCGTCATCTACGGCCTGGCCGACAGCGGCGCCGCGTTCCTGGTCGGCGTGCCGATCAGCGCGTTCTGGGCGATCGCCGCACCGGCCGCGCAGGCCCTGATCACCCGCGAAGTCGGCGCCGATGCGCAGGGCCGCGTGCAAGGCGCGCTGACCAGCCTGGTCAGCCTGGCCGGCATCGCCGGTCCGTTGCTGTTTGCCAATGTGTTCGCCTGGTTCATCGGCCGCGGCGCACCGCTGCATCTGCCTGGCGCCCCGTGGTTGCTGGCGGGTCTCCTGCTGGCCGCAGGCTGGGTCATGGCCTGGAAGCGGGCAGGGCGGGGCGCCGGCGTGGCCCCCGCAGTCCAAGGCTGATGCCAACCTATTCAGCTTGTGCTCGCGCCCGCTTTATCTGATTTGCGCAGTCGCTGCTAGGCTGATGCACTCCGCACCGCAGCACCGCTTCGACTCCCTATGTGTCCTGACACCCTGGCTGTTCCGCCCTCGGCCGCGCTCGCGTTGCGCCATGCCACGCAGGACACCCATCGCCTGGTCGAAACGGTTCCGCTGATGCAGGCGCTGGGGCAGGGGCGGGTCGATCGCGCCGCGTACGCGCTGATCCTGCGCCGGCACCATGCCTTGCTGGCCGGCTTCGAAGTGCAATTGAGCGACTGGCTCAGCACCTTGACCGGTAGCGGCTGGCCGTATCGCCGCCGCGTACCGGCCTTGCGCGAGGACCTGCACACGCTGGGCCAGCAACCGCAGACGGCCATCGCAGCGCCCGCCGCCGGCAGCGATGCCGCGCGCTGGGGCATGCTCTACGTCATCGAAGGCTCGCAACTGGGTGGGCGGATGATCGCGCGCATCTTGCGCAAGCAGCAGCCGGCGCTGGCCGACGCCTTGCGGTATTTCGAACTGGCCAACGACGATCCGGCCGGCTGGCGCCGTTTCCAGGCGGTGCTCGACCAACGCCTGGACACTGCATCCGCGTGCGAGGCCGCCATCGACGGTGCGCAGCGCATGTTTGCCCACTTCCACACCTGTCTTGCAGCGGAGCCGCGCGCGTGAATCAGCCTACCGAACCCCTGGACATGGATGTCTGTGCGCGTGAGCCGATCCATATCCCCGGCCTGATCCAGCCGTACGGCGTTTTGCTGGTGATCGAGCCGGCCGATGGTCGCATCGTGCAGGCCAGCACCACCGCCGCCGACCTGCTCGGGGTGCCGCTGGCCGAGCTGCTGGGCATGGCCTACACCCAGGTGCTGGAACTGCCCGGCGAGCAGCCGTTCGTGGTCGAGGACCAAGCGCAGCATCTGCTGCATGCCGACGTGCGCTTCCCCCTGCGCGCGGCCGCCACCGACCACCCGTGGGTGGCCGCCTGGCATCTGTATCCGGAGCAATGGCTGGTCGAGATCGAGCCGCGCGACGCACGCCTGATGGATGTCACCCTGCGCGAAGCACTGCCGTTGTTGCGCAGTATCGAGCGCGATCCCGGCATCGCCGAAGCCGCCGTGCGCGCCGCCAAGGGACTGCGCAGCATGATCGGCTTCGACCGGGTGATGGTGTATCGCTTCGATGAAGAGTGGAATGGCGACGTCATCGCCGAAGCGCGCCAGCCCGAGCTGGACGCCTATCTCGGCCTGCATTACCCGGCCACCGACATCCCGGCCCAGGCGCGCGCGCTGTACCTGCGCAACCGCGTCCGCCAGATCGCCGATGTCGGCTATCGGGCCTCGCCGATCGAGCCCACGCTGCATCCGCGTCTAGGCACCCCGGTGGATCTGAGCGATGTCAGCCTGCGCAGCGTCTCGCCGGTGCACCTGGAATACCTGGCCAACATGGGCGTGACCGCCACGCTGGTGTCGTCGATCGTCGTCAACGATGCGCTATGGGGGCTGATCTCCTGCCACCACTACAGCCCGCACTTCACCAGCCATGCCATGCGCGATGCCACCGATGCGGTGACCCGCGCGCTGGCCGGGCGTATCGGCGGATTGCAGGCGGTGGCGCGCGCGCACATGGAATCGGTGCTGCTCACCGTGCGCGAGAAGCTGATCACCGACTTCAACGACGCCGACCAGATGACCGTGGAAATGCTCGCCGACATGGCGCCGGACCTGATGGACGTGGTCGACGCCGATGGGGTGGCGATCTTCCACGGCGGCGAGATCAGCCGGCATGGCAGCACCCCGGACGCGGCCGCGCTGCGCCGCATCCGCGACCACATCGAATCCGAGCACCACGACGCCCTGCGCGAAGATGCGGTCGGCGCCCTGCATGTGGATGCGATCGGCGAGGTGTTCCCCGAGCTGGCCGACCTCGCCCCGCTGGCGGCCGGTTTCATTTTCGTGCCGCTGATGCCGCAGTCGCGCAGCGCCTTGCTGTGGACCCGCCGCGAGCAGGTGCAGCAGGTCAAATGGGCCGGCAATCCGCAGCTGGCCAAGCTGCAGGACATTCCCAATTCGCGCTTGTCGCCACGCAAGAGCTTCGACCTCTGGCAGGAAACCGTGCGCGGTCGCGCGCGACGCTGGTCGCCGCTGCACCTGGAATCGGCGCGCAGCCTGCGCGTGCTGATCGAACTGATGGAGCGCAAGCGCTTCCAGCAGGATTTCACCTTGCTCGAAGCCTCGCTCTCGCGGCTGCGCGATGGTGTGGCCATCATCGAACGCGGCACCGCGGACGCGCACCGGCTGATGTTCGTCAATCCGGCCTTCGCAGAACTCAGCCAGACCGAAGTGGCCGACCTGATCAGTTGCGACATCCTGTCCCTGCTGGCCAGCGATGCCGCTCCGTCCAAGGTGGAGCTGCTCGAAGACGCGCTGCGGCAAGGGCGCGCCGCCTATGTCACCCTGCCGCTGCGCTCGCAGGGCGGCGCGCCGGTCTATCGCCAGTTCCACCTCGAACCGCTGCCCAGCCCCAATGGCGTCACCGCCCACTGGCTGCTGCAGCTGCGCGACCCCGAATAAGCGCGGCCCGCAACCGAATCGTCTGCCGCGGCCAGCAGTGGCTGACAAACGTCGCGAGCAGTCGCCAGCCGGGTGCGGACGGCGCGGAAGCACCGCAGTGTTGAGGACTCCGCGCACCGGCCGCGCCCGCCTGGCGGTGCGCGCCGTCGTTTTGATCGCTGCCCTAGGCCCGCGGTCGCAACACCAGCAAGGTGATCGTTCCGGCCACCAGGCCCCAGAACGAGGCGCCGATCCCGCCCAACGTCAGCCCCGATGCGGTCACCAGGAAGGTGATCAAGGCCGCTTCGCGCTCGCTGTCCTGCTGCAAGGCGGCCGCCAGGCTGTTGCCGATCGTGCCCAGCAAGGCGATCCCGGCGATGGCCATCACCAGCTCGCGCGGAAAGGCGGCAAACACCGCCGCCACAGTCGCGCCGAACACGCCGATCAGCACATAGAACACGCCCGCGCTCACCGCAGCGGTGTAACGCCGCGCCGGATCCTCGTGCGCTTCGCGGCCCATGCAGATCGCCGCAGTGATGGCCGCCAGGTTCAAGGCATAGCCACCGAACGGTGCCAGCAGCGTATTGACCACTCCGATCCAGCCGATCGTCGGCGAGATCGGTACCGCGTAGCCGGAAGCGCGGATCACCGCCACGCCCGGCACGTTCTGCGAGGCCATGGTGACCACGAACAACGGAATCGCCAGCCCGAACAACGCCGCCCACGACAACGACGGCACCACCAGCACCGGCCGGGCCAGTTCAAGCTCCACGCTCTTCCACTGCATCAACCCGCTGCCGGCCGCAATCGCCACGCCGACCAGCAAGGTCGCGATCACCGCATAGCGCGCAAACCAGCGCCGCCCGGCCAGATAGGCCGCCAGCATCGCCAGCGCCAGCCACACCTGACTCTGCATCGCCACGAACAGGTCCAGCCCGAAGCGCAACAACACCCCGGCCAGCATGCCCGAGGCCAGCGAGATCGGAATGCGCCGGATTGCCTTCTCAAATAACCCCGAAAAGCCGGCCAGCATGCCAAGCACCGCTGCCACCACGAACGCCCCGATCGCCTCGCGCAACGGCACCCCGGCCGCACTGCCGATCAACATCGCTGCGCCCGGCGTGGACCAGGCCGTCACCACCGGCACCCGGTAACGCAGCGACAGGCCGATGCAGGTCACACCCATGCCGATCCCGAGTGCCCACATCCACGAGGCGATCTGCGCCTGGTCCGCCCCCAGGTGACGTGCCGCCTCGAACACGATCACCGCAGAACTGGCAAAGCCCACCAGTACCGTGACAAAGCCCGCGGCAATCGCAGGCAGGGACAGATCGCGAAGCAGGCTGCGGGAAGGAGGCATCGTGAGCTCTCTATCTCTGGTGCCCGCATTTTCACCGAGCGCGCCGTTGATCGATACCGCGGCAGCTCCTGCATGGAAAGTGCCGCGCGGCTCAACCGCGTCAATCCTGCGCCATGTCCTGGATAGAGGGAGCAGATCCGATACACCGCATGGCACGTGAAACCAGGGCCGTGCTTGGGCGCAACAAGGTCCCTGTCATGCCAGTGTCAAAAAGTGCTTGCACTTCTGCACAGTCTCGATAAACTGCGCGGCCTCGCTCAGTACGGCGGCGCTTCTCGAAGCACCGCAACAACGAACGGGGCGAATCGGAAACATCACAAGGTGTTGACGAAACGAAAAAGCCGGCTATGATGGGCGGCTCGCTACACGGAAAGATGCTTCGGCAGATTGAGGTGCAGCGGCGGCAACTTCCTCTTCACGAGGGGTTGACGAAGATGAAAAGCCT